>NZ_JAMSKY010000020.1:0-23185 GCF_023806745.1 Lactiplantibacillus sp. B652
AGTGCAGCGATAATTTCTGTGGTAAGTTCATTCATGGGGAATGCCTCCTGTGATGTTTTCTGTGATTACTAAATATCATAAGGGAAGGCATTCCCTATTTCTATACAATTCAGAAATTTTTTATGCATTTACACAAGATTCTTGACGCTACCCTTTTATAATTGTGCTATATTGAACATGAAGGAAGCGAAGCACTATGACTATGGTGAAAGCAGCTGTTATTTACGGTCCTAAGGATATCCGCTTTGAAAAAAGAAATATTCCTGATCCGGCACCAGATGAAGTTCAAATTGAGGTTGCATTTAATGGTATTTGTGGTAGTGATATTCATGAATATTTAGAGGGTATGGATTTGGCGACAATGCCTCATCCGCTAACCCATATGCAGGCTCCGCTGATTCCTGGTCATGAATTCTCTGGGACGATTTCTAAAATTGGAAAACAAGTATCTAAATTAAGAATTGGAGATAAAGTTGCAGTCGAGCCAATGATTGCTTGTGGAAAATGTCCGGAATGTCTTTCTGGTCATTATAATTGGTGTGAGCATGCTATAGGTAGTGATCAATCAGCAGGATTCTTAGGATTTTCGGCTAACGGTGGCTTAGCTGAAAAGTGCAATGTAAAAAGTACCTTTGCACATCTCTTGCCAACTAACTTTCCGCTTGATTTAGGGGCTTTAGTTGAGCCAGTTTCAGTTGCTGCACAAGCAGTTATGGCAAGCCGAGTGTCTCCTGGAGATGATGTCTTAATTCAGGGTGCTGGTCCAATTGGATTGTTCACGGCCTTAATAGCACAAATTTCTGGTGCCCATCACGTCATAATAAATGACATGTCAGAGGAACGTTTGGATTTAGCAAATGAATTAGGGGTTCAATACCCAATACGTGCTGATAGCCAAAAGTCATTAGCTCACGCTATCAGCACTATCACGGAAAATCAGGGAGTAGATGTTGCATTTGATTGTGCCGGTGTACAACCCACACTTACTGGTGCCATTCAGGCTCTTAAAAACGGTGGCAAGGTTACCGTGATTGCATTATTTCAACATCCACCAGTTGTAGATGTTAGAGCTCTTCTTAAAAAGGGTGGTAGTTTATTAACATCTTATGGATATGCCAATATCTTCGATCGAGTAATTAAGATTATAGATACCCATCGGTCACTATTCAAACGTGTCATTACAAAAAAGATTGAATTAAATGAATTAGTTTCAGAAGGAATTGAATCCTTAGAAAAGGATAAAAAACAAGCAAAGATTTTAGTTCGTTTGCATTCTTAGTTAACATCAGTTTTCTCAACCCAAGTGCCCTATAATTATGGCTCTACGTCAACTGGTGTTGAAGAATAAATTTATCATTTGAGGCGGTTCTCCATTTGGGGAGCCGTCTTTGTCATGTTATGCCGTGATTTGGTAGATTCGTTTGAAGAAGTTCAGCTGATTCTTGAAGCCAAAACAGGATCGTTTGAGTGACTTGATGAGGTGGTTAACCCCTTCGATCGGACCGTTGGAATAAGGGCTGGTGACAGCGACTTCGTGTCGCTTAAGCGTCACGATCGTCATGTCCATTGCCGTACCGTTTAGCTCGTAAGTAGCTAACAGGATTGCCAGTTCCGCGGGATGTTTCCTCACCATCAAGGCATCATGAGGCGCTAAGTAGGTCTCGTAGGTTTGCTTGAACTTGGGCAGAGTTTAACACTAACGTGTAGTGATCTTTGATTTACTCCACATTAATTATGCCAGTTGCGACAAGGGTTAGCGCCATTTACTACACCTGAGCAAGATTATTCACATTCTGGTCATAAACAACCGGTTTTTAGTGTTGCAATGGGCGTAACTCAATGGTGATGTAGCTCTATCAATGCGTGTGCACCGCTTAAGATTCGTCGGCTGATTATTACACCCGTAGCTGCCTTATTAAGAACCTGTCTAGTATCTTTTAAGAACTATCTTCAGGAAGGCCAATACAACCATTTGAAGACTGCTGTTAAGGGCACGTTCACAGTTTTTCCAAAGTCGCCGACATTTGTCTAGCCAACTCCATGAACGTTCAACGATCCATCGTTGCGGTAACACCGTGAACATATGCAACTCGTTGCGTTTAGCTACCGTCGTCTTAGCATTCAAAATGAGCTTCACCTGATCCGCAAAGTCATTGCCAGTGTAGCCACCATCAACCATGACATGCTGAACCAGCTCTAACTTTTGGCTAACCAAACTAAACATAGCCAATGCACCTGAACGATCTGATACATTAGCTCGTGTCACGAGAATGGCTTGTGGTAAACCATTAATATCAACCGCCAAATAAAAACATGTGGTATTTTGGTTGGGAGAGTGGGTCGTCGATTGGGGGAGACAACTAGCAGGTCTGGATCGTGTCCGTCTTAAAGCGGTTGCTAGAATAAGCATATCGCATATCTAAATAACGGGTTGTCAGCATGCTAAGTGCTAAGGCCCATTATAAAGTCACTTAGCAACTGAGTAACTTTATAATGGGTATTGGTGGGGGGACACACGTGCTTCAGCACAGATTTAATATAGTAGAAAAAAGATTGCGAATCAGAAATGATCCGCAATCTTTGCATTTGTTTATTAATTTAGAGTGGCTTTTTAGTACCAGCCATTAGCAAGCCAGTGACTCTTGGCGTTGCTCCATGAACCATAACGTGAAGCAACATAACTGTTAGCAACACGTTCTTGGTTGGCAGCGGAGTAGTCACCGTTTAAGTATGAAGCACTTAATTGGTACTTACCGATGTATTGACCGTTACGAGCAGAATATGAACCACCAGATTCTTTACCAGCAATCCAAGCCTTAGCAGCACTATCAGAACCATTGTTGCTATAGTTTGATGTTGAACTAGACGTTTGAGTCGTCGTCTGAGCAGCAGGTTTGCTAGTTTGTGTTTGACTTGATTGGGTCTGGCTAGCTTGGCTCGGTTGAGCTTGAGTTTGACTAGTCTGAGCTGATGATTGTGTCGTGGTCGTTTGTTGAGTCGTCTGTGTTGAAGTCGTTGAGGTTGTTGAAGCAGCTGAAGACGTAGCTTGGCTAGTTGCTGATTGTGGTGCAGCACTTGTAGCAGCAGAAGTCGTGGTTGTTGTAGTAGTACCATTGACTTCAAGCTTATCACCAATGAAGATTAAGTTAACATTAGCTAACTTGTTTGCCTTTTCAATGGCTGAAACTGAAGTGTTGTGAGCTTGGGCAATTGCTGAAACAGTATCGCCGGCCTTAACAGTATAAGTATCAGCGTTGGCAACCGTTGTTGAGATAGCGAATAAAGCTAATGCAGCAGTTGATGATAATACAAGGTTTTTGATCTTCATAATAATTAATACACTCTCCTATAATTTGCGTGTGTTCGATTATTTACATATATTTTCTATTGGTCGAGCAGTTGATGTCTCAACCAATCAACAGTGACTAGTATAACTAGTGAGTGTTGCAGTGCAATAATCAGAACATTACGTTTTTAGGGGGTGCTTGTAATATAAGGCCGTTTTTGTAATGAATTGTAATATTTGGTAGATTGTATCAACATTACTAGAATAAAAGTAGCGGGATAAATATTTCACGACCAAATAGTATCTAAATCTATACGTTCAACACCAAGCAATCACACACCACAACACAGCACACCGTATAGACCCTTTAAAACGTCTTCTAAGCGATTTTAAGGTGCATTGCTTAATTATATATAGCGAATTGTCAAACTAAGTGCAACGGTTTGTCAAAAAATACTTCATATGGGGTTTCATAGTTTAACACTTTGCGAGGACGTTGATTTAACTGCTTTTGGCAGTGTTCAACGTCCTGTTCTGTATAATTATCAATATCTGTTCGCTTGGGAAAATATTCCCGGATTAATCCATTTGTATTCTCATTTGTTCCACGCTGTTCAGGCGAATATGGATCGGGCCAATAGACAGTAACACCTAACCTTTCGCTGATTTCATCAAGATGAAGAAATTCGGTCCCATGATCTGGTGTAATAGAATGAACAAATTCTTTAGGAATGGCCCCTAACAGTTCAACTAAGCCTTTATTTATCTCCTGCGAGTCCTTTTGCACAACCTTTTTGATAAGCGTAAGCCGACTAAGCCGATCGACAACCGTTAAAAGGATGGCGTGACCCGTTCGACCAATCACAGTATCAATTTCCCAGTCACCTATACGTTGACGCTGGTTGATAAAACCAGGGAGCTCATGGATCGAGATATAGTCGGTCTGTACTTCTCGATGTCGTCTAGTATTCTTTGAATGCCGAGTCCGATGTTTATGTCTGAGATGGCGCTGAATACCGGTATCACCACGTGAGGAGTACTTCTCACCTAAATTGTGTTGATAGATATGACGGTAAATTGTGTTGTAGCTAACACACCATTGATGTTCCTTATTAAAGCGAGCGGTAATCTGCTCTGGTAACCAGTGCAGATCTAAGATGTAATGAACAATTTGACGGCGTAATTGTGGATGGCTGTCTAATAGCCGCTTCTTGTGACAATTCTGCCGCTTTTGATGATAGTCATTATCTGCTTTGCTTGGGGAATAATTACCTGCACAACGTTTTAACTCCCGTGAAATAGTGCTTGGATTTCGCCCCAGCCGTAACGCAACAGCCCGGATAGATAACCCCTTAGTTCGTAAAAACATAAGTATTTCACGTTCTTTTATAGTAAGATGTTTATAGCTCATACCGGATACCTCGAATTGTTTGATTTGGTCGTTAAACATATTCTACCCGGTATGGGTTTATTTTTTTACTTTGTGTTGCATTTCAATTGTAAATTCGCCCTATTAAAAAAATTCTAATCACGTTCTAAAGCTGGAGACTTTTAAAAAAATCAAAATTTTGATATAGTGGATTATAGTACTTTTAGGTAACCAAGAAGTTTTTGAACGCCTTATGAAGGTTGAGTATGATGAAATTGGTTGGATATGGTGCTAATTTCTTGGTTTAGAACAAATTGGTGAATATAAAAAATGTAAATTTTATTTTGACTCATTCATAGCGTTATACACCATGTCTACCCAAGCGCGTGGCGCATGTTACCCAGATTATTATTCCTTATGAATAATAATCTGGGTAACATGCTAATACATGGAGGTGTATGTTGGTAGAAAAAGTTAAAGTTAAAAATGTAACTAAGATTTTTGGAAAGCAAATATCTCTAGCAAAAAAATTGTTGCGTGAGGGAAAGTCTAAAGCAGAGATCCTTTCGCAGACAGGTTGTACTGTTGGAGTTAATCAAGCTAGTTTTGCTGTTAATGAAGGTGAACTGTTTGTAATCATGGGGCTGTCTGGAAGTGGAAAGTCTACGATTATCCGAATGATCAACCGCTTGATAAATTCGACTGATGGGGATATTGAAATCGATGAACAAGGTGTGATGGGCCTCAGTAAGGAAGAATTACGTCACTTGCGCCAAGATAAGATCGGCATGGTTTTTCAAAATTTTGCCTTGTTTCCGCATAAGTCCGTATTACAAAATGCGGCTTATGGATTGGAGCTTAAAAAGTTTCCGTTAGATGTACGAAACAGGAAAGCTCATGAAGCATTGACACTAGTCGGCTTGACCGGGTATGACGACCAATATCCAGATCAGTTATCAGGCGGGATGCAGCAGCGGGTTGGTCTCGCACGCGCTTTGGCCAATGATGCCGAGATTCTGTTGATGGACGAGGCATTTTCGGCCTTGGATCCGTTATATCGGAAAGAAATGCAGGATTTGTTATTGCAAATTCAAGAAAAAATGCATAAAACGATCATTTTTATTGGCCATGACCTGAACGAAGCTTTGAAATTAGGGGATAGGATTATGATCATGCGTGATGGCCATATCGAACAAATTGATAATCCGGAAGATATTTTGACTCACCCGGCTAATGATTACGTAGAACGCTTCATCGAAGGGGTCGACCGGACAAAGGTCCTGACGGCAAGTAGTGTAATGACGCAGGCCCAGGTGGTTAATATTGGAAAGGCTGGACCACGGGTGGCTTTGCGGAGAATGCGAGCCAACGATATCTCTTCAATATACGTGGTTGATAATGACAACAAATTCGTGGGTTTTGCCGATGCGCATGATGTTTCGGATCTGATTAAGAAGGGCAGTGAAGACCTGAAGTCAGTTCTTAGGACAGACGTGCCTAAGACAAGTGTGGATATGCCAATCAATGCATTGATTAACGATATTTCGAAGGCAGCAATTCCTTATGTCGTGTTGGATGATGACGATCATCTACTAGGCATCATTCTACGGAGTTCTGTTTTGGCGGCTATCGCTGGGGAAGAGGTGAGTGCTTAATGAATATTGGAAAAATACCTTTAGCGGATTGGATCAACTCAGGTGTTGACTGGCTGAGTCAATTTACTGGATTTTTTAATAGTGTGACGATCTTTTTCCAGGTAATCATTGACGGTATTCAATGGGCTTTTGACTTCTTGCCGCAATGGGTCTTTATCTTGGTGGTCTTAGCACTCACGTACTGGGTTAAACGAGGACAAAAGAAAATTAGTTTCATGGTGTTTGAAGTTTTGGGGCTGTTATTGATCTGGAACTTAGGATACTGGCGTGATATGACCCAGACCTTGACGTTAGTTTTGTCGTCTAGTTTGATTGCAATCGTTGTTGGGATTCCACTTGGAATTTGGATGGCAAAAAGTTCAAGAGCTGAGATCGTAATCAAACCAATTCTTGACTTCATGCAGACCTTGCCAGCGTTTGTTTATCTAATACCGGCCGTTTCATTTTTTGGTATCGGGATGGTACCGGGGGTGTTGGCTTCAGTGATTTTTGCGACGCCACCGACAGTGCGAATGACAAACTTGGGAATCCGGCAGGTGCCAAGTGACTTGATCGAGGTAGCGGATTCCTTTGGCTCGACCAGCTGGCAAAAGCTAATCAAATTACAGTTACCACTAGCAAAAACAACAATAATGTCCGGAATTAATCAAACGATGATGCTTGGACTTTCAATGGTCGTGATTGCATCAATGATTGGCGCCCTTGGTTTAGGAACTCAGGTTTACTTTGCTGTGGGGCGTAATGATGCCGGGGCAGGATTTGCCGCAGGAATTGCTGTGGTTATTGTAGCTATTATTTTGGATCGAATCACACAATCGTTCAACAAAACATCCAAATAAAGGGGGAATGATTAGTTTGAAGAAAAGAATTCTCCGTTATTTGCAAATGGCCACAGTGATTATATGTTTGACAGCCATAGTTAGTGCTTGTGCTAAACCAGCTGAATACGACTCACATAAAAAGTTAGGACCGCAAATCAATTATACGATTACAGGGATCGAAGCTGGTGCGGGTGTAATGGCTAATACACAAACATTGTTGTCAAAATATAAGTTGAAACAGGCTAACTGGCAGATCATGCCAAGTTCTACAGCTGCGATGATTAGCACGTTATCCAAGGCAGTTAAAAATAAACAGCCTATCGTTGTTACTGGCTGGCAGCCACACTGGATGGTTGCTAAATATTCGTTGAAATTTTTAAAAGATCCAAAACATGTTTATGGTAATGGTGAATCAATGCGCACCATTACACGTAAAGGGTTGGAAAAAGATAATCCAGGTGCTACTAAGTTACTAAAGAATTTCCATTGGACAATTTCAATGTCAAATCCAGTAATGCTGAACATAAACGGTGGCATGAATAAGCAAAAAGCTGTCAATCAGTTTATTAAAAACCATCCTAAACAAGTCAAAGCATGGACAGCGGGGGTGCCAAACGGTCATGGCAAAAAAATTAAATTAGTTTATACACCATATGACTATGAAATTGCGGTAACCACTTTAGTAACGACTTTGTTGAAGCAAAAGGGATATAAAGCTACAATGCAACAGTTAGACGTGGGAGTTATGTGGAATTCGATAGCTAATGGTAGTTCTGACGCTTCCTTGACTGCTGAGTTACCAGTTACCCATGGCTTGTATGCCAAGAAGTACAAAGGTAAGTATGTTCAATTGCGCAAAAATTTGAAGGGAGCTAAAACAGGGTTGGCAGTTCCCAAATATATGAAGAATATTAATACTGTTGATGATCTAAAAAACAAATGATATTGGCTGTAAAATTTCTGGCATTGGACCACACCAATGCCAGTTTTTTTGTTATTTGTCATGTGAAGTTGATGGAATCCTTATGAAGTATCTGGAGCTTAATTGGTCTAGGTACTTTTTTATACCGTCACAGTTTGACGTGCTGGGTGAAGCCATTGGCGTTGAATCTTAATACGGTTGACAAAGTTCTCCCAATTACGGAAGCCAAAAGCAGTGTTTTTAATCTTCTTAATTCGGCCGATGTTGCCCTCTAAATAACCGTTTGAATATGGTGATTCAACGGCGTTCAGGGCCTGTTTCCGGTACTTCTTAAAGCTTTTGATGGTTGTGCCCATTTGTTTTAGTTGATGATATTGGCATAGGAACTAATGAAATAGGTTTGTATTATGAATGCGCAAAGACTTTATGATGTCTTGATAAATCTCATAAGTTGTTTTGAAGTCTTGCCCCAAATTTGAGACATTCGGTGACTTCCTCGGTAATAATTTTGCGTGTCAAAATCAAAAGAAAAGACGACCACAAAGGACCTATACTTACTTACCGCAGATGAACGTATCAAGATTTAGCTCTTTTGGAAGGCCAAGATAAAGGGGTTTCTATGATGTAATGACGGACAAATTGTTCGGTACATTACACCACCGTAGGAGTCATGCTTAAAAATGATCGAAAGTCAGTTATAACCACGTTATAATAAAAACAGCAAAAGGAAGTACCATCGAAAACAGGGCTTCCCGCGCAAGCCGCTTCAAAGGCGGTGGTCTTAGCTAAAGAACGATATCAAGGCGCCCCATAACCGTTCAAAGTTATGTAGGGAGGCTTTTTTATTGGTAGTGCTTGTTGATATAGTTGAGTAGCACGATTAAAAATGTGCCAAACAGCAATATCAGCGAGACTGTCTGGAAGACGCTCATTGACTGTGAAACCTTCTTGAAGATTATTCCATGTCAACTCGCAAGGGAAAAGACAGTCACTGCCCTTAAAATTGCTTAGTCAAGCATACAAAGAAATGATGGATTGACCAAGCCACAATAAACATTAAGGTATCAAGCTTCCTAGAAGCCCAATTTGATTGCATTAAGTATCAGCAAAACATCTTTTGTAGATATCCTTTTTTGAGTTCCTGGAGTTTTTCAAGTTTACGCTGATAAAGAGCGATAGTCTTGTCGAGTTGTTTGAAAAAAATGCCAATTTTCTTTTGTTCTTGTAAACTTTTAGGTAGTGTTACTTTGAACTGTGATAAAGATCTTTGACTAACACCTTTCGCAGTACCGCCGCTTGATAAGGATGATAATTCATTAAATGATTTCGGCGAACGTAACAAGACAGCCAAGAAATCATTTGTGATTTTATCTGAAGCAACATCAAAAGCGATTGTTCGTTGACTGAGAATATATTTGTTGTTGTCCGGTATTTGTGCCACATTTCCCATTGGTGCCTCTGTGGTAAATAATACTTGGCCCTTATAAAGTTCTTTTCCAGTCATCCACTTATCATATAGTTTTTGATTTCCATAATGTGCATCAGCAGATGGATCAATATAACCATTTTTTACATTAAGAGCTGAAAGGGCAAGATATCCAGACTCGCTCCAATCCATATCCAGTTTTTTGGGAGTACGTCCACGAAAATCTACTGTACGTCTAATGTTGTCGAAGAACTTACGCTGTTCCCAAGCGTCAGCAAACCCTAAAAATCTTAATTCTGGGAACTTGCTCCCATTTTTGGGGAACAATTTCTGCAAATAGCCCTGTTTAAGTGCCTTAAGCTTAGCTAACTTACGCTGGTTGACTGCGATGAGGGTGTCGAGGTGTGGTAGATTGCAAATTTAATCCGAATTTTTGGACAAATTTGTCAGCATAACCTGATACGGTGTTTGCCAGTCGAGTATTTTAAGCGGTCGCTGGTTAATTTGGAGTAACGTCGTCGTTAAATCTTGAGCACTAATGTGCTCAAAACGAGTCCCTTTAGGATAAAAATAGGTAGATTGTAAAATTAATCCGAACGCTGTTCGGATTAATTTTACAATCTACCATATATCTAAGCTTTTTTAATGGTGAGAAACTTTGCCACTTGCAATGCTCGATTAATTACTTAGGTATACAAAATGATTATTGTCACGAGACTAAAATAATCTTAATGTTTAAATTTTCTTCATTTCAATAAAAGACCGGTCTGCCAAAACCCAAAGATTTTAACAGACTGATCTTTATTTACATTAGTACATCTTGACTTATCTTGAAAAAACTTTAATTTATCCTAGCAAGTTGTTGTGACAAAGTTTCCACTTGTTTAGTCAACTTCTCCAGATCGTGACTCTGGTTGAAAGCTTTTAAGTTCGCTTGCACTTGCCGAACACCTTCCTGGACCCTTTCTTGGCCATTAACAGTCAAAGATAGCCAAACAATTCGTCGATCATTTGGATTCACTTGTGATTGAATTAAATTATCTTGAATCAATCGCCAAGTATTCCTGGAAATTAGTGTGCGCGTGACCGTGAATGCATCAGCTAATTCACTAGCAGTAGCTTGCCCATGTTGTTCAAGATAGACTAATATTCCCCACTCACGCATTGAAAAGTCAGTTTTGGCCAGTCCTTGCACTAACATCTGGTATGCCTGATTCTGAATAGCTTGCAGGGTTGCTAAGCTCTCAAACTGGTTCTTAATTTGCTGCTGATTTAGCATATAATATCATCCTATTCTTTGCGCTGCCGCTTAGTCATTCCGAAGAGTCCTAACAAACTACTCATGGCTAATAGTAATAAGCCACTCAGCGTCATGTGTTGTTGATCAGTTTCATCAGTTTGAGGCAACCGTTGATCCACAAAATTAGTAGCCGCTGCTTGACCAGCCTGAACCGGCTTAACAGGTGTCGTTGATTGGCTCGGGTTAATAGAAACTCTAAAATCTGTCGATAAACTATTTATAATTCTTATTATAATAAATTGATTCAAACTCATTATGAACGTTAGAAATATTATTAATATGCATTGAAGGTTAATTTTACAATCTACCTAAAACTAAATATAATTTTTCTAACTTAGTTGTTGCACTTAAACTACTGCATACTCATTTTTCAGTCTTACTTAATCTGCCTCGATGATAAATTTTCTTTTGGATTAAGTATTGATCCTGATCTTGAGTAATAAATAACGGAGAACTTTCTTCTATGACATTGCTAAACTCCAAACCATACCATGAAATAGGTGAGGCCGTAATTTTCTGCAAATAGATGCGCCCGCCAATCAATCTTCTATCTAACGAGCTTAACTTATCATTGACAATTAAATCTGCTGGTTGTTCCTTTATAATAACAAACTTAAAGTCGCCGACTTTCCGTTGTCGCTCTGTTGAATACGTGGGTATTTGTGGTTCTAAAATACCTTGTTCCACTAGATGATTTACAATTTGATGTAAATAGACACTAACGGATTGAGATTTCCTAAACCCTAAGTAAAGTTGAACGTTAACAACATTATGCGTCTCAAGTAAATCAACTGTATAATTACTTTCATAAGGTGCATTGGTTTCATTGACTGTAACAAACCAATAAACTTTAGCTCTTTTAGGTTGTCTGTCGAGAATAGAATACATGGTGCTACGCTTAATTTGGTAATCACCCTTAATTTTAGTCATATACACTAAGTTAGTCGTGAACAAAGGTACTGTATTGTCTGCGCTTAATTTAGAGAGTTGATCACGATAGTCAAGAAGTGAAACATACTCGCTTTCTTTCTCATAATGTTCTCTTCGTTTATTTCCAAAGTACCAAAGCCACATAATATAAAGAATGCCCAACATGATTGTTAACGTAACATAACCGCCATGAATAAACTTAACCAAACTTGAAATTAGAAAGATTAACTCAATAAAACCAAAAAACAAGGCAATTATAAGTGCTGTTCCCTTAGCCAGGTGTTTCTTTAAGAATTCATGCAAAAGCACAGTAGTCATAAGCATGGTAATAGTGATCGCTAAACCATACGCGGCCTCCATTTTTTGTGAACTACCAAAGAACCAGACTACACTAATTGTTATTATACATAGTATCCAGTTAACAGTTGCAATATAAATTTGATTTTTTATATTACTTGGATGTCTAATAACCATTCTAGGTAAAAATTTTAAGCCAATTGCTTCATCGACTAAAGTGTAAGAACCCGTAATCAACGCTTGAGAGGCAATAATTGCAGCGAGTGTGGCTAGCAAAATGCCAACTAGGCGCCAAGTTCCGGGGAGCATTTCATAAAAAGGATTTAAGTTCGATAAGTTCCTGTAAGCAGTATCACCTGCATGTCTAATTATCCAAGCACCTTGACCTAAGTAATTTAAAAATAGGGTACTATATACTAGTGGCCATGTTACATAAATATTCTGCTTGCCAACGTGACCCATATCGGAATATAAAGCCTCTGCTCCTGTGGTTGCCAAAAAGATACTTCCAAGTATAAAGATTCCCACTTTGTTAACTGGACTGAATAGTATCCTAATTGCATAATAAGGAGAAATAGCCTTCAATATCATTGGATAATTGATTAGATTAACGATTCCAAAGACAGCCAAAAAGCCAAACCATAAAATCATCACTGGTCCAAAGGATTTCCCAATCATACCTGTTCCAAAATGTTGAATCATAAATAATACGAGTAGAACAACTGTTGTGATAATCAAGACGTTATGTTGAGAATTACTAAACACCACAGGGCCAAGGTGTTGTTTTTTTAATCCCTCAATGGCTGAAGTCACAGTTACTGCAGGAGTTAATGTTCCATCGGCCAAAATGGCCGCCCCGCCAATCAAGGCTGGCCAAATTAACCATTTTGAATTTTTTCGAACCAATGCATATAAAGCAAAAATTCCGCCCTCACGCTTATTATCGGCTTGCATTGCAATGACAACATACTTCAACGTTGTAATGATCATTAATGTCCAAAAAATCAACGAGATCGATCCAATCACGTAATTGGGAGAAATATTTCCCATTTTACCGGCGTCACCAATCAATGCATTCATAACATACAATGGTGAAGTGCCAATATCACCGTACACAATTCCTAAAGTAACAAGTGCCCCCGCAAAAGAAACACGTTCTAGTTGCTTATTCATATTTGCTTGCCTCCAACGCTAATTATTGAAATATAGCACTGCAAAATAGTAAGCCTAAACACGAAGAAAAGCAACTATGCCATATACATCATAATGAAATCACTTTAAAGAAGCTCTTAATTTACAATCTACCTTAACATTAAATTTCTTTCGATACCTTATAAAGGTTGTCCGTTTAATTCCTGTATTACGGGCAACATCGACATCACTCATGCCTGCCTGATAAAGTTTAAAAGCATGTTGCAAGCGGGGATCGTCTTGGGTGTATTGGGGTTTACGCCCATGATATTTACCCTGCTGCTTAGCTAAGGCAATCCCTTGCTGCTGGCGCTCAATGATTCGCTTACGTTCACTTTCGGCCTGATACTTATAGAGTTCAATAATCAAGTTGGTCATCAGTTGACGTAAATTTGGGTCAGCAATCCCTGTCATGGACGGTAAATTCAACACATCTAGGGTGGCACCCTTATTTTGAATGGAGTTCATGATCTTAGTCAAATCATGGTTGTTTCTGCCTAAGCGATCTAATTCAGTGACCATTACAATATCACCCTCACGAATATAGGCCAGCATTTTTTTCAGTTCTGGCCGATTAGTGTTAGCCCCACTTAATTTATCCGTAAATAATTTATCAACGTCTTTTAAAGCCGCTAACTGTCGATCTAAATGTTGCTCCTTGGAACTCACACGCGCATAACCGATTTTAGCCATTTCCAATTCTCCTTTTGGACAGTTCTAATGAACACTTGTGATTCCTAGTATAGCACAGAAATAAAAACGGCCATCAAGGTATACCCTAGTGGCCAGATGCAGTTTACAGAGAATGGTCTGAAAAACAGTTAGACCAGTAAAACCCCTGAGTTTGGATTTACTCCAACTCAGGGGTTTGCTTTACTTATTAATCTAATAAATCTTTTCGTTTGGTGCTCAATCACTACTTATTTGATGCACACCAGGTAACTGGGTCAAGGTAAAATTAATTTTTCAGTTGGCAAATTACAAGTTTAATCCGAACAAGCCCGGAATCTTTCAATGGCAGTCTGTTGATGATGTATTTTTAATGGTCGTTGATTAATTAGTTCAAGTGCTGCTAGGATCTCATCAGTCGTTACTTGGCTAAAATTGGTCTTTTTCGGGAAGAACCAGCGTAACCGTCTATTAAAATATTCATTGGAACCTCGCTCCCATGGTGAATATGGATGGCAAAAATAAACTTTGATCTGATAATCCTGTTCTAAGGCCTGATAATTGGCAAACTCTTTACCATGATCAACAGTAATGGATTTTACTTGGGGACCGAAGGCCCCCATAAACTTGCCAAAGGCGGTGTTTAGAGCCTTAGCCGTTCTATTAGGGGCTTTGATGGCCCATAGAAGTCGGGTCTTACGTTCTACGAATGTAACCAGACATGATCGTGGCTCACTTCGACTAGAAAGTACCGTATCTACTTCCCAATGACCAAAAGCTAACCGTTGATTAACAGTTGTTGGCCGTTGTTCGATGGAAGTCCCACTTGTAAATTTCCCACGATTTTCGCTCACTCGGTGCTGGCGGACATTCCGATTGGGTAGATCAGTTAATTTGAAGGGGAGCCAGCCACGATTAAGCCAATTATAAATTGACGCAGTGCTCAAGTTATAAGCGGCCGCAATGGTTTCTGGTGACCAGGTTAATCGTAAGTGATTGGTAATTAAAGTCGCTAATGCTGCCGTCAGCATCGAACGACGACCGCAATTCCGCCTTTTGCGATCTGCATCTTGCTGAGCTAATTCTGGATCATAAGGTTTAACCCGGTCCAACTCATAGCTAATCGTAGCTTTGGCGACGCCTAAGGCGTCAGCCATTACTTGGTAAGATTTATTTCCCTCATTGACCAGTTGTGCTAGTGCGCCACGTTGAAAACGTGATAAAGTAGATGTACCCAAAGTAATCACTCCCTATATTGGTTGGAATTAGCTACTACCATTGTAAGTGATTGCTTTGGGCTTTTTAATTTCTGTTCGGATTAATTATAGAATTTGCCTTTTTCAAACAGCTAGACGATACTATAGCTCTTCATCAGCGTAAGCTTGAAAAACTCCAGGAACTCAAAAAAGGGTATCTACAAAAGATGTTTTGCTGATTCTTAATTTGATCAAATTTAGGATCCCATGAAACTCCATGATCTATTTTTATTGTGCTTGGTCAATACTTAATTCACCTGTATAATAGATTACGCAGGAAGGTTTAAGGGCGGTGGCTGTCTTTTCCCTTGTGAGGTGAGGCCCATGGGAACATGGAATAATCTTCAGGAAGGTTTCACAGTCAATGAGCGTCTTCCAGGCACTCTCGTTGATGTTGCTGTTTGGCACGTTTTTAATCGCGCTACTCAGCTATATCGACAAGCACCACAAATAAAAAAGCCGCCCTGCGTAACTTTGGTAGGTTACAGGGTAGCTTAATGCTGTCTTATTAACTTCGCCACCGCCTTTGAAGCGGCTTGCGTAGGAAGTCTTGTTAGCGCAAGGCTTCCTTTTCTGTCTACATTATAGCATGACTATGAAAAATTGGGTAGCAAGGCATTTTCGGCATATTATTTATCTTTGTATTTTTCAAAATAGGTTCAACTAATTCTGTTTCAGCGTTTTTCGTACTTCACCGTATTTGTATATAGTTTTCCAATATGTTTATGTCTGCCAACGGACCCACTTAATCTGATACCTACCATTATGATAAACCAATTTACCTATTAACTTAGTCTTGGTGCTTTTTTTCTAAGGTTGCTAATAATGCATCAATCCGTTGTTTAACTTGGGGTCGTTGGGTTGTATCAGTTAACAGTACTAACGTATCACCTTCATGAATCAAGGTGTCACCATGTGGAATCACTTCTTGTTCGCCACGCCGGATTCCAATGAGCAGTGCTTCTTTAGGCCATGGCATGTCTCGGACCATTTTGCCGTTTAAGGGACTGCCAAAGAAAACCGGTATTTCCAAATGATCAGGTCGATGAAGTTGCTGAACAGTTTTAGGCATTGTCATCTGCTTAAGCAATGCTTCATAGATTGGTGCACCGCCTAATAAATCAACAACAAGGTAAGCAGTTAACGATATGACTGCTAATGGCATTAAATGTGTTAAATTGCCAACCATTTCTGTTACCAGCAAGATAGCTGTGAAGGGAGCTTTTCCGATTCCAGCAAAGTAACCGGCCATGGAAAAAATGATTAGGTTCATGATATAGACATGCGATAATAATCCTAATTGATTCATTAAGACGCCATAAACCGCACCAATCACAGCACCTAAAGAAAGAATCGGCAAGAAAATACCGCCAGGTAATCCGGAACCATATGAAATCATTGAAAAGACGAATCGTATAATAAAAATTGCAATTAGTACAAACAAAGGTGGAACATGCTGGCCAAATCCCAAAATTAAGCCATTACCACCACCGAGTAAATTTGGCGAAAAGTAACCAACTAAAATTACCAGCAGAAATGGTACGATACCTTGTATTGGGCGTGGCAAATGTGTCAATTGATGATACCACCTAGGCATAACTAACAAGACCCGTTGATATAAGTAACCAAATAATCCCAAAACAATGCCGAGTAAAATTAAGTGCCAATAATTTGATACTGGTAAACTACGTGAATAACTTAAATGTAACACGGGAACAAGTCCGAAAACATTCAGCGAAATAAAATTTGAACCAATTGCTCCGGCTAATGCTGTTAACCAAACCAGCGGTGAAAAATTATGGTAAATCTCTTCTAAGACAAATAGAGTTCCAGCAATGGGGGCATTAAACGCTGCTGCTAATCCAGCAGCGGCGCCTGATGCAATTAGTAGTCGGCGATCAGTTCCTGATAACTTAAACTCAGAAGCGAAACCTTGACCAACTGACGCACTTAATTGAATCGCTGGTCCTTCTCGTCCGAGAAATAATCCAGGTCCCAATGCCAGAATACCACCGATAAATTTTCGCCAAAGAATTGACCACCAGTGCATTTCCAATTCACCAGCCAATTGACCTTCAACTTGCGGAATTCCAGAACCAGCGATATAAGGTTCTCTCTTGAGAAGTCGAGCCACAATTAACGCTAAACCAAGGTTGATGCCTATCAACAATGCCCATTCCCACCAAACAAACGGCGCGATTCGTAAGTATCTATATACCAATCGACTATAGTGCAGCCCTATCTCAATACAATAGCGAAATAAGCTAACAACGGTGCCACTCATTAAACCCACAAGCAGGCCGAGTAAAACAAATCGCAAACGAGTAACGTCAAATTTTTCTTTTACAAGCTGTATCAAATAACTAATCCTCCATTATAACCAATATTATATAATTTAGTACTTAATTAAACTAGGCAATATCTCGATGAAATCTAGTAGTTATTTTTCACAGAGAAGGGGTGTCATACCGCTAAAATGTTTTAGTAGTTTATATGACGAGCCGCATGTTTGAGTAGTAATGGTGCTAATAACGTTGTTAGGATAATGGCAGTGATAATTGCCGAATAGTAATCATCACTGATTAGTTTGGATTGGTAGCCTATTTGAGCGATAATCAAGGCCATTTCCCCACGCGAGACCATCCCTGCACCAACGAGGTAAGCTTCATTCGGACTGAATCCGGCCCATTTAGCCCCACTCCCCGCTCCTAATAGTTTCGTAAGTGTTGCCACAATTGTCAATACGATAATTAATAACAAATCGTGTTCTATGCCAGCTAGTGACATACTTAAACCAATTGAAACGAAGAATACAGGAATGAAAATCGCATAACCGATTGGTTCGATACTTTGATCAACTTCATGAGCTACATGAGTTTGTGCAATCGCAATTCCTGCAAAAAAGGCCCCAATTACTGCACTCAGTCCAATCAGATTTGCAATATATGCCATACCAAAACACAAAATCATCGCCATTATAGTAGGTCCCACTGGATTCAATAATTTGGTGCCTAGTCTAGCGAGGAGAGGGGCGATAAAACGCATCACGAAATAAATTGCGGCAAAGTAAATTAGCTGCTCTAAAAAAGTCAGAGCTAGCGGTATCTGGGTATCCGTACCAGCCTTTGTACCTATTAAACTGACCATAATGCTAAGTAAAACGACAGCTAGCACATCGTCAACCACCGCGGCACCGAGGACTGTTGAACCGCTCTTACTATCAAGTAAATTTAGTTCTTTCATGACAGCAACTGAAATTGAAACCGACGTTGCGGCAAAAATAACGCTCAAAAACAAGCTTTCAAATTGTGTCAAGCCAAAAACAATACCAACTGGATAGATCAGTACCATTGGAATCAAAACTCCTAACAACGCGACAATTATGCTAGGACGCAAATATTTTTTAAGCAATGTAAGATCACTCTCAAGTCCGGCGATAAACATTAAGATGATAACCCCAATCTCTGAAAAAATATGGATAAAATCATTGGCGCGAACCCAATTCAACAACGCAGGGCCAAGAATAATTCCAACAAATAATTGACCGATCACTGCTGGGATACCAACCCTAGAGGCTAGATGGCCAAATAGACTAGTTGCAATCAAGATGATCACCAAGGTACCTAAAAATTCCAAACAAAAACCTCCTCATACCCCGGTTTGTAAAATTAAGTTAGAAATTTAAAAAGCCATTTGTGATAGACTTTTGAGTGTCAAAATCAAAAGAAAGGCTGATCACAAATGACCTATACTCATCTTACTATAGACGAACTTGCCACAATTTATTCTTTTTGGAAACTCGGTAAAAATGCTTATCTAGTGGCCCCAGCGCTCCATCGGAGTGCTGAAACTGTGTATCGTATTTATCGGTTTCTTGACGCTGGCGGTACGATTATTGATTACCAATGCCACTATCGAAAGCATAAACAACATTGTGGGCGTAAACCAATTCAACTACGCCCTGATGAACTGGCCTATATTCAAGCCAAAACTCAAGCTGGTTGGCAACCAGATACCATTATTAATCACCAAGAACGGGCTTTCAGCTGTGGGGTTCGAACCCTTTACCGCCTTTTCAAACGCGGTGTTTTGGGGTTGTCGACCAAAGATTTACCGATGCACGGCAAACGGCACCCTAATGGTTACATTGAACGCCGTGGGAAAGCGGGTCAATTGGGCAGGAATTTAAAGAATCGTTATCAGGACTATCCTAATTTTAATCAATAATTCGGCCATTTAGAAGGTGACACGGTTCAAGGTAAAAACCATCAGGGTGCGGTAACCACGCTGGTTGAACGACAAACTAAGGTCGCAATTGTGCTGAATTCGCATACCAAGTCGGCACACGATGTCAATCGTAGTTTAGCAGGATGGCTTTCGAAGCTGCCACGACACCTATTTAAGTCAATTACGTTTGACAATGGTAAGGAGTTCGCCGGTTGGCGAACCATTGCTAACCAATTTGATTTAAATATTTACTTTGCCGCTGTCGGAGCACCCAATCAACGTGGTTTAAATGAGAACACCAATGGTCTGCTGCGTAAAGATGGTTTACGTCACAATCTTATTATGGACCAGCTATCAGATGGATTTGTTCAAGCAGTTGCCAGTCGACGAAACCACATCCCACGAAAAAGTTTGGGTTACCAGACACCTCTGGAAGCATTCATCAGTCAGATTACAGATGAACAGTTAAAAAATTTCTAACTTAATTTGACAATTCGGGTTATAATAAATTGATTCAAACTCATTATGAACGTTAGAAATAGGGAGTGTCAAGAAGTTTGTGTAAAAAGGGATTGCCCTTTCTCCATAAAATTAAATCTTTTCAGTCGAAAAGTGATTCTAATGTATTGGATGGAAGTCAATATTTGAGACAGATTTTAAGAGACATTCAGAACCGCGTTTACCTTCCACAGCTCAAATAAATCATTAATCGCGATTAATAACTTATTTGAACCCTGGAAAGCATTAAATCAGGCGGCCATTTGGCTCGTAAGTGTTGCAATTTCAACTTGTAAGGGGGTCTGGTAGCCCAGTGAACTATGAATTCTCTTTCTATTGTAGAAAGCATGCACATATTCAAAAAGGACGGCAGCGGCAGTTTCATAATCTTCAAAGACCGGCACTGGATAAACACATTCCTTTTTGAGGGAAGCGTGAAAGGATTCCATTGGCGCATTATCATACGGACAACCCTTACGGCTGTATGAGTGGCAGATATGTAGCTCAGTTAAACGTTGATTGTAATCATCGCTGGTATACTGTGATCCTAAATCCGTATGGATAATCAGGTCCCCAGTAATGGTTCGATTTTTAACCGCGCTTTCAAGGGTCTTTAAGACTAAATCAGTAGCCATCTTTTTTGAGAACGAATAGCCGATAATCCGTCGTGAGTGCAGGTCCATGATGGTTGATAAGTAACACCAGCCATTACGCTTCGTTTGAATATAGGTCATATCAGCGGTCCATTTTTGATTTAAACCAGTGGTCGAGAAATCCTGCTTAAGCAAGTTGGGACGCTGTTCAACCTTGGTTTTGGAAGCCGAAGCCGCTTTCCACTTATTGACGGTAACGGAGTGGATATCCAGTTCCTTCATGAGCCGGGAAATCCGTCGTGGACTGCACCGAAGCTGCAGTGGTTGAAGTTCCAGATTCAATTCATGGTGGATCTTCATGACACCGTATCGCTGCTTAAATTCCGCAAAGATCCGCAGAATCCGTTGTTTCAAGCCCGCATCTTCGGCCCGGCGTTTTGAAGGTTTGGGGGATCGATAACGATAATACTGAGCTCTGGAAACACCGAGGATTCGGCACATCTTGGTTACCTGGTGGTGATGGCTTTCTTGGTGAATGTAATCAAAGATATTGGTTACTTCTGCGCAAGGAAGCCCAGGGCTTTTTTTAGGATTTCGTTCTCCTCAGACAGCGAAGCCAGTCGCTTTTCCATCGCTTTGATTTCGTCTGGCGATTTACCGGATTGAGTTTTGGCCTGGCCCTGGATCCACTTATGAACTGTTGAATAGCCAAGGCCATATTCTCTGGCCAGTTGGGCAGCTGATTCGCCTTGCTTATATAGGTTGATAATGTTTTGTTTGAATTCTTTGTCGTAACGAGTTGGCATGTAAAAATTCCTTCCTTTTGAGAGATGATTTATTCATTATACCCTCTCTTAAAAGTTGTCTCAGGAATCAGCTTACATCCAATTTAGCGCCTTTGCGCAGTTTGAACGCGATATGATTGTCACGCGCACACAAGAAGGTAAATTGTATGCCAAGCAACATGATCCGTTGTTTCGGGAAGGGCGACCGAAAACGTATTCTGATGAACAGATCAGATTTGCTTATGAGTTGCGAAAACAAGGCATGACTTATAAGATGATTGAACGAAAGACGGGGATTAGTAAACGCACGCAACAGCGAAGGTTTAAGTCGATTTAAAAATAGGTGTTTTAAGAATTGAATGTTTAATTAATCACGTACGACGGGGATTGCCGCTTTATTAAACAGTTGTGAGAGAAATTTATTTAGGGATTTTAAGCACTATTTATACCTGTTGTGCTATTGAGGTTAGTTGTGATAAGGATTAATTTGTACTACAAAGGGCCTACTCAATTGTTAGTTGAGCAGGCCTTTTGTGGGTATTTTGATTAGAGCTATTAACCCTATGCTAATTATAAGGCTTAGCTTTCAAATGGAACATACTATTATCCAAATTATGATTTGTTAAGGTGGTGTTGTCATAGTTACTGAATTGAATCAATTGGGCAGAAACAAGAAAAATTTAACTAAGACCATGGACACCATTTAAAATTAAGGGAACGTCATCCTAAATCTATTGCCAATGGCGGGAATTGTTGATTTTTATTTATGCCAACTCGTGACCACATCTTATCATTGGATGGTATGAATGATGTTGACAGAAAAACTAGCATTAGAGGCCTCCTTATTATATATAGTAAAGGATACTAAACGAAATAGATTAAATATAGTATATAAAATCATTTTCTAAAGAAAATATGGCCTTTGATCCAACTGGGCATGATTTTCTTCATGCCCAAAGAGTGGCTAAGCTAGCTCAAAAAAATGTATAGAAGATTTTAAAAAAAATGAAACTGATATTGGTCTGTATGTTGTGAAAGCAGCTAGCTATTTGCATGACACCATAGACTAAAAAGTCACTGCAGATAGAATAGACTGAGAGGAGTACGAATTATACTTAGCCATGAGAATATTACAACTCCGGCTAGAGAAGACATTTTAGATATTATCCAACATATGTCATATGCTGACAACATTGAACACCATTATCAGCTTTCTAACGAAGGTAAATGTGTTCAGGACGCTGATAGACTTGATGCACTAGGTGCAATCGGCATAGCACGTGCATTTGCTTACGGCGGGCACGCTGGACAGGAAATATATGATTCCAAAATATCAGTGAAGAAAATCAAAACACACGATGATTATCGCCATCACAAAAGTACAACCATCAATCACTTTTATGAAAAGCTGCTGAAATTAGCAAGTTCAATGAATACCAGAACGGGAAAGCAAGAAGCCAGTCGTCGAACAAAGTATATGCGTGATTTCTTATCTGAATTCCAAATGGAAACAGGTGTAAAAGATGAAACATAATGAGCATCTATTAGATAAATCGTATTTCGAAAAAGTCGCTGCACTTTTTAATAAAGGACAGTCTGATCCCCTGCTAGGTGAGGCCATGTGAACATGGAATAATCTTCAGGAAGGTTTCACAGTCAATGAGCGTCTTCCAGACACTCTCGTTGATGTTGCTGTTTGGCACGTTTTTAATCGCGCTCCTCAGCTATATCGACAAGCACCACAAATAAAAAAGCCGCCCTGTGTAACTTTGGTAGAGGTCACAGGACGAGCTAAAATCGTTTATTAAATTTCTGCCACCGCCTTTGAAGCGGCTTGTCTGATAAGCTCCGTTCACGCAGGGCTTCTTTTTCTTCCCCGCATTATAGCATGCCTTTAATTATCCTTCGACTATTTTAAATTAACTTTCTAATAGTTCTAGGGGACGCACGTTTTTTTGTA
>NZ_JAMSKY010000021.1:0-20477 GCF_023806745.1 Lactiplantibacillus sp. B652
GCTCTGGTCGAATCTGTTCAAATTGTTTGCGGGTAATATTGCTTGGATAGTTTTTCATGGCTAAAACTCACTTTTTAATAAAACTATATCAGATTTTTTAGATATTAGACAGGTTCTAAAGAAGCCCAAACCCGTCAAATTAGTGACTGGTTAATTGGTATGAATGGCAGTCCTTTATATACTTTGTTATTAAGACAAAACGGGGTACGCGGGGTGTATTCGATTGGTCGAGTACAGACGCCAACCTTATATATGGTCTATCAAAGAGACCAGGCAATCAAAAACTTTAAGCCGGAACCCTATTTTGAACTAAATGCGGAAATTTTAGCCAATCAGCAAAAATTCGTCGCAAAATTAGACCCCTATCAGCGGTTTAAAGATGAAACAGGGCTAATGACATTCATGCAAGCTAAACACGTTCAGAAAGGCTCACAGGGCGGTTTAATCAAGGACGTGCAAAAGCAGGCTAAAAAGAGTGCCAGTCCCCAACTATTCTCGCTATCCAGTCTGCAAAGTGCGATGAATAAACGGTATCATGCCAGTGCCAGCCAAACCTTAGCGGCCATTCAGAGTTTATACGAAGCCAAGTTCCTTAGCTATCCCCGAACCGATTGTGCTTATATCACTGATGAAGAATTTGAGTATTTAGTGGCTAATCTGACGAAGTATCTGGGGTTAGTCTCTAAGCAAGTCGCTTTAACCAATACCACCCCGAATAAACGTTACGTCAATGGGAAAAAGGTTGAAGAACACTACGCTATTATCATGACTAAAGTTGTGCCGACGAAAAATCAATTAGCGGCCTTACCTAAATTACAGCAACAGGTCTATGACTTGGTTTTAAGAACGACGTTAGCGATGTTTGCTGATCCTTACGAGTATGAAGAAACCATCATTATTACCCAAGTTGGCGACGCCAATTTTAAAGCAACGGGTAAGGTCCCAACTAAGCAAGGTTGGCAAGTTTTATTTGATGATCACAAAGCCGACCAGCAAGAGGCAGCCACCCTACCGATCGTTCACCAAGACGACCAAGTTCAAGCAAATCTGCAAACACCGCAAAAAGAAACGACACCACCGGTGCCCTTTACCGAAGGTACCTTAATTACGGCAATGAAGACGGCCGGTAAAACGCTTGATGATGAAGAAGCCCAAGCGATTCTTAAAGATGTGCAAGGCATTGGAACGAGTGCAACCCGGGCAAATGTGCTGGAAGTGTTAAAGAAGCGCGGCTATTTAGTTACTGAAAAGAACAAGCTCCACGTCAGTGAAGCGGGGATTACTTTATGTAAAGCGGTTGAACTCGAACCCTTGTTAACTAGCCCAGAGATGACAGCAAAATGGGAGCAAGCGTTACAACAAATCAGTACCGAAGAACGCACCCCGGATAACTTTTTGAACCAAATCAAAAAGTTCGTGGCAAAATTGATTGCTGATGTTCCCACGCAATTGACTGGCAGTGCAGCCATTAAGCAACAAATCGATCACCAACAGCAAGCGCAAAAAGCCGCCGAAGTATTCTTAGAAACACCGCAAGCGACCGTTTTAAATAAACAGAAGTTTTACATTGTGAAGCCCAAGCAAGGTGAAGATTTTACCTTACCTAAGAAATGGAGTAGCAAGACGCTCGGGAAGACCGCAATTAAAGCGTTAGTTACCAAGGGTGAAACCAGCAAATTAAAGGGTTTCAAGAGCAAAAAGGGGAAGTCGTTTGACGCCAAGTTAAAGCTTGACGGCCATAAATTAAGTTTTGATTTTGATTAGAACCTGCCTACCGCCCTTCACGTTGTTCCGGTTGGTGAACCCGTCATTTAGGTTTACTTTTCAAAAACCAAAAAGTGAACCTAACCAACGAGTGTAATTGTAAAAGAAGGATGATATATCATGAAAAATGAACTGGAAGCATTAGCAAGCGAATTACCTATTTTGACGGATAAAAGCAGTTATAAGTACCTATCAGAAGTTGCGGGTAATGGCAAATATATTCAAGTTGCGTGGCAAAAAAAGAATGCCGAATATTTAGCACTTTACGGCACACAATCTATCAAGTTACCCCAAATTGATAATTCTGTAGAGTTTGTAGACGCCGAGGAGGGTTAATCATGCCAAGTAAAGTTGAAACTGAAAAATGGAAAAGGCAGCTTGTCGAAAATGCCGAAAAAGAAATTTTAAAACTAACTGATAGTGAAAAATTTAAAAGTTAACTTAATACCGTAGCAAAGTTTCACCGGTATAGCCAGCGTAATATTGACCTTATCTATTCTCAAAATCCAAATGCTGGTCAAGTTGCGGGCTTTAAAAAATGGCAGACTGATTTTAAACGATCAGTAAATAAAGGAGAAAAAGGGATCAGGATTGCGGCTCCCATTTAAAAAACTAACTCCAGAGGATCAGGAAAGACTTGATACGACTGAAGAAAAAGCCATAGTTGGTTATCGCTATATTCCAGTATTTGACATATCACAGACAAGCGGCGAACCAGTCCTAAGTGCTAAAGATTTTGTCAAAGAAAATTTAGTGGATCATAAAAATGTTACTAACCTGTACAATGAACTCAAAGATTATTTGAATAACAATACTGATATTAAAGTCAGTGAAAAAAGTCTGTCAGAACTTGGTGGCGCTAAAGGCTATTTTCAACCCAACACTAATGAAATCGTCATTGGCGTTGATACCAGTAACTATTCACTCGGTTATGTGGCTACTTGGGCGAAAGATAAAGCCGTGATCCATAGCGCTTTAAGTGAAATTCAGCAAGTTAGTAACAAAGTGATTGAGCTTAGTGACGGGTTAACCAAACAATTAGGCTTACAAGAAGCCCAAAAAGAGCCTGAGCATGATCTAAAAAAGCTATCAGCCCATGATCTTAATAAGTCCTATCAAGGCTTGCAACGACAAGTTCAACAAGCAACTAATCCACAACAAAAAGTGCAATTTAAAAATCAGTTAAATGATGTACACCAGGAAATCAGTAAGCGAACTCAAAAACAACTGCAAGCATTGGCAAATTACAAGTTTAATCCGAACAAGCCCGGAATCTTTCAATGGCAGTCTGTTGATGATGTATTTTTAATGGTCGTTGATTAATTAGTTCAAGTGCTGCTAGGATCTCATCAGTCGTTACTTGGCTAAAATTGGTCTTTTTCGGGAAGAACCAGCGTAACCGTCTATTAAAATATTCATTGGAACCTCGCTCCCATGGTGAATATGGATGGCAAAAATAAACTTTGATCTGATAATCCTGTTCTAAGGCCTGATAATTGGCAAACTCTTTACCATGATCAACAGTAATGGATTTTACTTGGGGACCGAAGGCCCCCATAAACTTGCCAAAGGCGGTGTTTAGAGCCTTAGCCGTTCTATTAGGGGCTTTGATGGCCCATAGAAGTTGGGTCTTACGTTCTACGAATGTAACCAGACATGATCGTGACTCACTTCGACTAGAAAGCACCGTATCTACTTCCCAATGACCAAAAGCTAACCGTTGATTAACAGTTGTTGGCCGTTGTTCGATGGAAGTCCCACTTGTAAATTTCCCACGATTTTCGCTCACTCGGTGCTGGCGGACATTCCGATTGGGTAGATCAGTCAATTTGAAGAGAAGCCAGCCACGATTAAGCCAATTATAAATTGACGCAGTGCTCAAGTTATAAGCGGCCGCAATTCCGCCTTTTGCGATCTGCATCTTGCTGAGCTAATTCTGGATCATAAGGTTTAACCCGGTCCAACTCATAGCTAATCGTAGCTTTGGCGACGCCTAAGGCGTCAGCCATTACTTGGTAAGATTTATTCCCCTCATTGACCAGTTGTGCTAGTGCGCCACGTTGAAAACGTGATAAAGTAGATGTACCCAAAGTAATCACTCCCTATATTGGTTGGAATTAGCTACTACCATTGTAAGTGATTGCTTTGGGCTTTTTAATTTCTGTTCGGATTAATTATAGAATTTGCCATTTGTAAAATAAAAGGGTAAAATGCCAAGAAAGTACGACATTTTACCTTAAATTAACTTACCTATTTTTGCAATTCTTTATGAAACGAGTAATAGTAATGATCTCGGCTATTACAGCAAATATCAATGCAAAAATGAAGGCGGTGTGTAAGCCAAACATAAATAATTGATTCTGCCCAACCGGGTATGTTGTAATGCTCTTACCCTCTCTCAAGCTCATTGAACTATAAAGAATTATTGTAGATAAACTAACTCCTAATTCCATTCCAAAATTACGTGCCAGTGAATTCACACTACCAGCAATTCCTAAAAATTTCTTGTCAACTGATGACATGATAACAGAATTATTTGGCGATTGGAAAAGTCCCATTCCGATACCGTAGAAGAAAGATGTAACGATAAATAGCCATAGTGGTGAATGTAAATTAAAGTTTAGAATTAAAATCTGGGCAATTATCAAAGATGCCAGACCAATAATTGAAATCTTTTCACCGCCAAATTTATCAGCAAGGGTTCCGCCAATTGGACCGAAGAAGGCGATTGTTAGTGGAATGATAGCTAATAATATACCGGAAAAGCCAGCATTATAGTTGCGGGCATTTACAAGGTAGTAAGGTATTAAAATACTGAAGAAATAACCAACAATAAATGCTAGTAACGCCGAGACAACTCCCATGGTGAAATTCGCGTTATCAAAAATCTTAAAATTAAGCATTGGTAATTTAACGTGATATTCAATGACAATAAAGGCAATTAACAGCACAATTGCAATTGCAAGGGTGGTTAAAATAATTGGATTAGCATAACCTTGTGTTTGTCCTTGCATTAAAGCATAGAAGAAAAAGGCAATGAATGCCGCAAAGGTAGTTGTACCATACCAGTCAAGTTTTTCATTGGTGTTTTTAAGAGAATCCTTAGGTAGGGAAGTGTTACTTACAAGAATTGCAACAATTCCAATTGGAACATTAATCCAGAAAATGTAGGACCAGCTACCAGTAGTTAAAATTAAGCCGCCCAAAGATGGTCCAGCAATTGAACCGAGAGCAAAGAAGGTAGCTAAAATTGATAGAGCTCGACCTCTTTCTTTAAGAGGAAACATTTCAGTCGTTATACCAAAGTTATTGGACATTATCATTGCAGCACCTAATGCTTGGATAGCCCTACCAAATAGAAGAAAACTAAAATTAATTTTGATTCCAGCAACTAGAGACCCAATTGTAAAAATTAAAGTTCCTATTTTAAAAATTTTTACTTTACCGACGATATCGCCTAACCGTCCAAAGAACATAATTAATGCTGAAATAATCATCAAGTAGATTGAAATGACCCATTCAATTGTACTAGAGGAGACGTTCATTTCTCTTGCCATGATTGGTGTTGCAATATTTACAATTGAAGAATCAAGCGATGTCATAAAAGTAAATAGTGCGATTGTAAGTAAAACAGTGATTCGTTTGCTTTTCATTATCTCATTCCTTTCTTACTTTTTAAAAGCTCTTAGTAAAGGTAGTGTATATGTTTACAATTGTCAACTGAATAAAGAAGACAAATTCTTAAATTTGTAGTCAATTTTAGAGCACATAATTTGAGAACAAGCATAAAAAAGAATAACTTATATAAAGTAAGCGAAATATGAAAGGACATAAGATGATGAAAAAATATGACATTATTATTATCGGCGGGGGTCCAGCAGCCATTAACTTCAGTAAAGCTGCACAACATAGTAATAAGAAAATTCTAGTTATTGAAGGGGATAAGTTCGGTGGAACATGCCCTAATTATGGTTGCGAGCCAAAAATTTTCTTTGAAGGAGCAGTTAGAAATGTACTTGGTAGTCAACTAATGGAAGGTCGTGGTATTGATCAAGCCAGCCGAATAAATTGGCCCCAACTTATGAAAACTAAAAAGGCAACGTGGAAAAATGTACCTGATAGTGAGGAAAAGAGCTTTGTAAAAGTTGGCGTTGACACTTTACATGGTTATGCAAGCTTTATTGATAACCACACTTTATTAGTTAACGAAGAAGAGTATTATGCTCCAGTTATTATTGTTGCTACAGGCCAGAAACCACGTAAATTGAATTTTCCTGGAAGCAAATTTACTCATAACAGTAATGATGTTTTAGATCTTGATGAATTACCAAGCAAGGTTACGTTTATTGGAGCAGGAATCGTTTCAATGGAATTAGCAACTATGCTTGCAGCTGCTGGTAGCCATGTAAGTATTATTGAAATGTTACCACGGCCAATGATGGCCTTTAGTGAAAAGCACGTTCAGAATACGGTTGATGATATGAGAGAGCGTGGAATTAGTTTCTACTTTGACCAAGGTGTAGAAAAGATTACGAAACTAAGTAATGATTACGAAATACTTACTTCAGATGGCAATGTAATTAAGAGTGATTATGTTGTTGACGCCAGTGGTCGAATTGCTAATGTTGATGAACTACATTTAGAAAATACTGATATTAAGTTATCTCAAAGGCATAGTATTATTGTAGATGATCACCTAGAAACAACGGCTAAGGGAGTATACGCTGCAGGAGATGTGATTGATAAAAAGGAACCTGCTTTAGTACCAACCGCTCATTTTGAAGCTATGTATTTAGCTGATCAAATTATGAACAAAAAGCATAATCCAATTCATTATCCGATTATTGGTTCCTCAGCTTTTACTTTTCCACAAATAGCTCAAGTTGGGATAAATATAGATGAAGCAAGGAAGGACAGCCAGTATCATGTAGTTGATATGGATCAACTATATAGCTCAGATATGGAATATGCTGGAAAAAATGATAAAAGTGCGAAGTTAAGTTTGGTATTCGATACTAATAATCAACTAGTTGGTGCAGCAGAAAGTAGTCAAAATGCTATTGATGATATTAACGGTTACATCCCGCTTATTGGATTACACGTTACTCGCAAGCAACTTAATGATAATTATCAGTTAATCTTTCCAGCTGTTAACTTTAAGACTGAGATGTCAATTTAACAAGTTCACCACACATTTTCGTTCTCCAGGTACTAAAAGTGAAATTACTGACTTTGCTGACTTTATGGATAAGACATGCCCAGTTCATGATAATCTCACTAATGCTGTACCAATTAAAACCGTTGGGATTAAAGTTGTTAAATAATATGGCGGTCAAAGTTAAAAGTATATGTACTCGAACACTTGTGGAAAGTTAGTTACGTGGAATCGCGAAAGGAATGACTATAGTAATGAAAATTACTCAACTAAGAAATGCTACTATAAAATTAGAATATAATGGTATTGTTTTTTTAATTGATCCAATGCTTTCTAAAAAAGGAACGTATCCTCCTATAGACAATGACCACGGTAATACAGAAAGGAACCCTATAGTAGAGTTACCTATGCCTGTTGGTGATATTATAGAAGGCATTGATGCTGTTATTGTGACTCATGACCACATAGATCATTGGGACGGTGCTGCAGAGGAATTAATTCCCAAAGACATGGTTATCTTCGTTCAAGGAGAACCTGACGCATCTTTAATTAAAAAAGTAGGATTTACAAATGTTCGTGTTCTTGAAAATAACATTTTATTTAAAGACGTTTCTTTGACACCTACGGTAGGTCAACATTATGAAAATGAAGCAGTAAAAGATGTTTTAGAAAAGGAATTTAACACTAGTCGGACAATGGGGGTAGTTTTTGAGGCAACGAAAGAAAAGAAACTTTTCTTTACTGGTGATACTATTTGGTTTGATGGATTAAAAAAAGAGCTTGATAATCATCAACCAGAGGTTATTGTTATGAATGCCGGCGGAAATGGGTTTTCTCAAGGTCGGTTGATACTAGATGATAAAGATGTTCTTAAAATTCATGAAGAAATGCCACATGCAATATTAATCGCTAGTCATCTAGAAGGGGTAAATCATTGGACAGTAAGCCGAGAGGATCTTAGAAAATTAAGAAAAGATCATAATCTAGATAATATCTTAATGATTCCAGATGACGGTGAAACGATTACATTGTAATGATCCACGAATAGAAACAAAAAGCAGATAAAGAAGAGAGACTCTTGAATAAGATTTATGGATTCGTACAGTTCTGATTGAAGGATTAACTTAGGCTAAACTAGTTAAGAATAATCTTATAATTGTTAAATAATGTTAGACCGATGTAATATTAACACAAGTCACCAAGGTTATCTATATCAGCACCTTAAAGTAATGTCATTTAAGATGCTGATATTTTTTGCGTAAAAATATATAAAACGAATTGAATTAAAATTGTCTATTTCTATGAAGTAATCGAAATAAAACATTACAGACAGCAACTGTAATAAGACCGGCTATAACGGCTTCGGGTACACCACTAGTAAAGACGACCGCTAGAATAGCTGAGAAAACGGCATCCATGCTTTTTCCAATAGCTTCTGCGAAATCCTACTAAAATCATACTTATATCAAGAAGCGTATTTGTTAGAGAACTAGCTAGTACAGTAAAAAATAAAGAGACGTTTTTATATTTGTTGTTTATCAGCCTCTTTAATCCTTCACAAACATGGGACAATTCGAAGTCCCAAAATAATGCACACAATAATAACAGGAATATACATCGTAGTTGCACTAATTGGACCAATTGGGAATAAACCCGTGTGGCGTAACAGCTAGTACAATTAGGTCTGCAAAAAGACATAGCAGTTAAAGTAAAGTTTTTTGTATTCTTCACGATTATTTCTTCCTTATGTATAGTTCATTATTAAATTATTTTAGTTGGTATATTAATAAAATGTGTATTCTTTTAACAGCAAATAATACAACGCCTGGAGCTGTACCTGAAAAACAAATGTATTTAGTAAAAAATACCTGAGATAAAACTAGGCCTGTTAAAGAGTTAGAACGTGTTTAGAATCTTTTCAAGAGTATTCGCAGGAAGGCTAAGCTAATCATCATCTTACTGGTGTTCAGCTTTCGCTCACAATTGCGCCAGAGGCGCCGATATTTTCCTAGCCAGCTAAAACTGCGTTCGATAACCCAGCATTGCGGGGTCACTTGACCGTGCCTAAGGTCACTCTGTTTAGCAATAATGACTTCAGCGTTAATCATTGCCTGAACTGATTGAGCAAAGTTGTTACCAGTATAACCACCATCGGCCATTACTCGTTGAACCAGGTCAAACTGTGATTTGTTTAACGCCAGTAGCGCATTGGCGCCATCACGCTCAGAAACATTGGCGGTTGTCACATGGACTGCCATCGGCAGCCCATTGATATCTACAGCAAGATGGCGCTTAATCCCACTCACCTTTTTACCACCATCGTAGCCGCTACTTTCAGCAGGATCGGTATTCTTGACACTTTGAGCATCTAGAATGATGAACGATGTATAAACTGAACGCTTCTGAGCCAACCGATGTTGGCTGACAATTTTTTTAAAACCTTATCCAGAGGAGTGATACCAGCAGGAGATGGCGTTTTAGTCCAAAGTAACCAGTAATAATAGACGGTTTCCCATTTAGGAAAATCACTGGGTAAATCGCGCCAAACGCACCCATTTTTCAAGGTATAAAGCAGGGCACAAAAGATATCATATAAATCAACCTTTCTTGGCTTAGTCCGCTTACGTATGCCTTCTAGATCTGTCCGGATTAGTTCAAATTGTTCACGAGAGATGTCGCTACTATAATGGTGTGCAAAGCTTTTCATGGATTAAAAACTCCTGTTTTTGATCTAATTTAACTAAAATCAAATCGAATGTCAAAGTATCCAAACACGTTCTAAGGCATTGCTGTTTTGTTTCTTGCTTTACAATGCTAAGCGATAAGGATTTTAAAGATGGCTTTTTGGATCCTAACATCGTAGAAAAATTAAAAAAGGGAAATGTCGATAAAGATGGTAATAAAGTTGATAGGACGTTTATAACCATTAGCGCAAAAAACAGGCCAAAATTACTGAACGAGTTATGTAAACAAGTTGGAGATTACTTGAAAGACAATAGGCTGAAAGGATCCGGACTATTTGCAAAAGATGTGAATTATCTAAATGACGAGGATTACAAAAAATCTGAGCTATACGAGGAAAATAATATAACAAAGATCAACGGAATTTTCATCAACAATGATACAAAAATGATCAGTCGATCCTCAATAACTGATACCTTGTTACAAAGTATATTATATTTCCTCTATTTAGTTAAACCCGCTTATTTCGAGGATCAACAAGAATATAGAGTGGGATTGACTTTAGATGATCCTATAGATGCAAATGAATTGTTTATCCCTATTCATGACTTAAGAAAGTATGTTAAATCCGAATAATTCAGTTACGCCAGCGGTCGGTTATTATGTTTTGCCAAACGGAACCGTTGTCCAACATTGGTAATCCAAATTTTAATGAAAAAGAGCTCAATGAGGTAGTGTCTACAACTTTCAAAAGTTATCTGCAAATATATCTCTTGAAAATCACTACAATATCATTGGGCTTTTTTTAACACTTTTCATTTTTAGGTTAGCCAAAACATATTTTATGGTTCATCTCAAACAATGTGTTATACTTAATTTGTATAGAAAGGAAGCAGTAAAATGACTGAAAAGCACTTAGAACTTAGAGATTATGGCCCACAACCATTTGCTCCAGATTTAAAGGCCGCTGCCTTAGCTAATGACAATTATCGAACTACTTTGTGGACGGGTGATCATTTTCAAGTCACTTTGATGGCAATTCCAGCTGGTGGTGGAGATATCGGAATGGAGATTCACCATGGTAATGACCAGTTCATTTATTTGGTAGACGGTGTTGGTCACGTTCAAATGGGCAAAGATAAAAATAAATTGACGATTGACCGTGAGATTCATCCTGGTGAAGCAGTAATTATTCCAGATAATACTTGGCACAATGTAATTAACGCTGGTAGTAAAACGATGAAGGTCTTCTCAATTTATTCTCCAGTAAAACACGCCAAGGGAACTGATGAAAAGACCAAAGATGATGCGATTCAGCAAGAAGGCCCACTAGAGGGCACTGGTGAATAAAGTCATGAGATTTTTTTTGACGATGCTAATTTAGCTTCTCTTAACCTGATTTATTCACAAAGATATGCAAAATATCCATCAAACACATGCATCACGCGTTTGATGGGTATTTTGCATTTTCACCTTTTAAGTGCACAAAAAGAGCCTCAGCTCTGGTATAGTTAAATTGGCAAACAAAACCACATGAGAGAAGAGGACTCTACATTGAAGACTTTACAGGAAATGGCGTTCAATTTCAACAAAAACATTTTAGTATCGCATACGGGTGGTCAATTATCTTCCGATGGCGGGCTGACATTGTGTGTAGAACTGATGGAAAAGTTTCAGTTCACCAACTTGGCCGACAAGCTATTGAGGCTCAATGACCAGCGGAGATATTGTCAACTTTTTAAAGCAGCTAGCACTGACAAAACATGATTCCGGCTTGTGCGTTAGCACATTGCGGATCCGTTTATTCAAAGTTGCGGCACGTGTTGTGCATACGGGCCGACGCATTCAGTTGCGGCTGAGCTCGCATCATGTTTACCATCGGCTGTTCTACCAGGCTCTACAGCGTATCCAGGCTATTGAATAACCGGCAAAATTAAAAAAATCTGTACAACCAAGGGACAAGTGTATCCAAAAGTTCAAAGCAATTCTGAGTTAGTTGAAAGATCTCACTAGCTAGAACTGATAAACATCGTATTTCAGCAAAAGATAAAGACATACCCGTCATTTTTCGTGTTTTTTCGAAAACTGACGGGATTTTTATGAACTATGAATAATTCAGGTTAAAGTACACAAATCTCAAGATATTAATAATTTAAGATTGGGAGATGTATAAGCTCTTGGGGTATATTTTTACTAATTTTTCATGAAAGAAAATTGAACAAATTTGTATAGCAATTCCCTTATAAGCAAGGCCAATAGGGCATACCCTATTGGCCGTTTTTATTTCTGTGCTATACTAGGAATCACAAGTGTTCATTAGAACTGTCCAAAAGGAGAATTGGAAATGGCTAAAATCGGTTATGCGCGTGTGAGTTCCAAGGAGCAACATTTAGATCGACAGTTAGCGGCTTTAAAAGACGTTGATAAATTATTTACGGATAAATTAAGTGGGGCTAACACTAATCGGCCAGAACTGAAAAAAATGCTGGCCTATATTCGTGAGGGTGATATTGTAATGGTCACTGAATTAGATCGCTTAGGCCGAAACAACCATGATTTGACTAAGATCATGAACTCCATTCAAAATAAGGGTGCCACCCTAGATGTGTTGAATTTACCGTCCATGACAGGGATTGCTGACTCCAATTTACGTCAACTCATGACCAACCTCATTATTGAACTTTATAAATACCAAGCTGAGAACGTGTTTGGATACTTTGACATTCGATTTGATTTTAGTTAAATTAGATCAAAAACAGGAGTTTTTAATCCATGAAAAGCTTTGCACACCATTATAGTAGCGACATCTCTCGTGAACAATTTGAACTAATCCGGACAGATCTAGAAGGCATACGTAAGCGGACTAAGCCAAGAAAGGTTGATTTATATGATATCTTTTGTGCCCTGCTTTATACCTTGAAAAATGGGTGCGTTTGGCGCGATTTACCCAGCGATTTTCCTAAATGGGAAACCGTCTATTATTACTGGTTACTTTGGACTAAAACGCCATCTCCTGCTGGTATCACTCCTCTGGATAAGGTTTTAAAAAAATTGTCAGCCAACATCGGTTGGCTCAGAAGCGTTCAGTTTATACATCGTTCGTCATTCTAGATGCTCAAAGTGTCAAGAATACCGATCCTGCTGAAAGTAGCGGCTACGATGGTGGTAAAAAGGTGAGTGGGATTAAGCGCCATCTTGCTGTCGATATCAATGGGCTGCCGATGGCAGTCCATGTGACAACCGCCAATGTTTCTGAGCGTGATGGCGCCAATGCGCTACTGGCGTTAAACAAATCACAGTTTGACCTGGTTCAACGAGTAATGGCCGATGGTGGTTATACTGGTAACAACTTTGCTCAATCAGTTCAGGCAATGATTAACGCTGAAGTCATTATTGCTAAACAGAGAGACCTTAGGCACGGTCAAGTGACCCCGCAACGCTGGGTTATCGAACGCAGTTTTAGCTGGCTAGGAAAATATCGGCGCCTCTGGCGCAATTGTGAGCGAAAGCTGAACACCAGTAAGATGATGATTAGCTTAGCCTTCCTGCGAATACTCTTGAAAAGATTCTAAACACGTTCTTATACATATGGTCTTCCAACCCGACACGTTTCAGCGCTGAAATGGCCTTTTCCTTTTTCTCGGCGGCGGGCACACCACTGAGCGTCATGCCCAATTCAACGTTGTCGATGATACTCAGGTGATCAATGAGATTATAACTTTGGAAAATGAAGCCGACCGAGTTGTTCCGGTACGCGTCCCAGTCGGAGGCTTTGAACTCCTTGGTGGACTTTCCCTTAATAATCAAATCGCCGGAGTCATAGACGTCCAACCCGCCAATATTGTTTAACAACGTGGTCTTCCCAGAGCCGCTGGGGCCAAGGATCGCGACAAATTCCTGTTGCCGAAATGAGACGGACACATCATCTAACGCCTTCGTGGTCGTGTCGCCCACCTGATAGTATTTTTTAAAATGTTGCAGTTCGAGCATGTGATCCTCTCCATTTTTTGAAACGGATGTGTGGGTAAATTCAATAATGTAACCGATTTCACACAGCTGTTTAATTCTGATTATAGGGGTTGGGATTGGAAAGTCAACGAAGAACGCGCCAGTCAAAAAAGACACCGACTGCAATGGTCAGTGCCTTTAGTTAACGATGTCTTACTTTTTATCAACCGTAATATCCCGACTGTTTTCAAGAATCTTAGTCCCCTTGATCGATTGCAGATGCGCAATGTCACCAGTGAATTCGAAGCAGCCAAGGTACTTGCCGTCTTCATCACGGATAGCGAAGTATGAAATGTAGACCATCTTACCCTTTAATGGCAGCCAGAATTCAAATTGGTCACGAGTGCCGGCGTGGAATTCCTTGAGGATCTGTTCCACTTTATCGCTGGCTTGCTTTGGGTGGCATTCCAGCACTTCTTCGCCAACTTGTTTTTGCGTCCGGCTGAAAATCCGGTTGCCGTCATCGGTGAACCACTTGAAATGGTCGGTGGCGTCCACGAAGTCAACTTCGAAGGGCAGGGTGTTCAACAGGACACGCAGGGCTTCCAATGGAATATCGCCAGTGGGGAAGTGTAAAACGTCATTGCTGTCTAAAGTCACTTTTTTATCAGTCATGTTAATTTCCTCCTATATATGAAGCGTTGTTAGTGTTCAGAAGCACCGGTCGTGGCGTCAGCCGCAGCCGGTTGGTCTAAATCAGAAGAGTAGTCACTGGTCGTTTCCTTTGATGCCCCCGTAGTTGCATCATCGTGTTCGGAAGCACCAGTGTTGGTGTCCGTTTCCGGCTTTGGATCATCTAAGTCTGATGAGTAGGTGGGCACATCGTCTGATTTCTGAGATGCGCCAGTAGTGGCATCCGCTAGTTTCTCGGAAGCACCGCTAGTGGCATCCGTTCCCGCAGCCACCGGCGTGTCTAGATCAGACGAGTAGGCCATGCCGTCAGCCGGCTGTTTGGAAGCACCAGTCGTGGCATCAGCGGCCTGAGCCGGGTAGTCGAGGTCGGATGAGTAATCTGACGCCGTATCCTTTGAAGCACTTGAGGTCGCATCAGTATGCTTAGAAGCACCAGTCGTGGTGTCGGTCGTCGGCTGTGTCGATGCATCCAAATCAGAGTAATAGTCGAGGCCACCAGCTGGTTTCTTCGATGCGCTCGCAGTCGCATCGGTCTTCACAGGGTGGTCGAGGTCAGACGAATAATCTGGCGTGGTGTCCTTTGACGCGCTGGTCGTGGCGTCTGGTTGCGCGTCACCAGTTGGCACGTAATTGAAGCCCATATAACCGGTAAATTTGTTAAAACAGTGGTCTAACCACTTAACGGCCAATGGATCGGCCAGTTCGTCACCGTTAAAGGCCGCAGCAACGTTGGTCAGGACAAACTGATCACCGGTGAGTAACCCAGCGTTCAGTTCGGGCGACCGCAGAATAGCTGAAAGATTGTCGAGTGCGTCGTCAACGCCCTGGTCATCCAGGGATGCGCCAATCAGCATCGTTGGCTTGTTTTTAAACGGATGGCCCGCCACCGCCAGCCAATCAAGCACGGAACTTAAGGCTGATGGAATGGCATGGTGAACCTGTGGGGTGCCAATGATTACCCCATCTGAGGCAGTAATAATTTCAGAAATGGCTGAAACCTTGTTAGGAACTTCACTGATATCCTCAGAAAAAAGCGGAATGTCGTTTATCTCACAAAGCGTGATGTCTGCGTCGCTTGAAAAGTGTGTTTTCAGGTAATTTAACAGCTGACGGATGTAAGATTTTTGCGAATTCGTTCCGACAATGGCAACTAATTTCAATATGACCCCTCCTTTATAAAGAAGAATGTAACCCTTTACACTGTTGATTATAGTTTATTCCGAAAATATTTCAACCGTATTCCGTATATACGTAAAATAGGTTTCTAAAAATAGATATTGAGAAAAGTTGCTACAATAAGGCTTTTCGGTTGACGTAAGCACAATTTTGCACGATAGTTATTTTGTTAACGCTTCTATTTATACTGGTTCTAATCACCTGATAAATTAATTGTTCAAAAATATACAAAATAATGGGGCGTATATTCTATAAAATATGCTAAAATCGAGTTAATAATTATTACGGATATATGTATTCGTTGTGAGGAGGAAACAAAATGAGGTTAAAGAGGTTAAGACACATTATTGGGATCCTTGGGGCGCTGGTGTTTTTTGCGCTGGGGATGGGTGCGGTGACTACGCAGGCGCATACCCTAACTTACGATGAGCGCCGTCAATTCATGCATGATCATGGCACAGTCGGTCGGACATATGCTGGTAAAATTTGGCAATATATCACTGGATCCATTGGTCTGGACAATTTCGAATGGGGCGTGACTCTTTTTGCAGAGACACCACTGATGTTCAAAAAATTATTGCTGAGATGCGTTATTATGAAGCCAGTTCTGTCTATGGTGAGTTTCCATATTTTGTGGTGGGCACACACATGGACAATGCTGGATTACAAAAAATGTTTTTAGAAAATTGGGAGGCTTAAGTTATTAATGATTAATACGGTTGAGAAAGTACGATCGCATTTCTGGATTTATGCAATTGCAGTTTTTTTTTCGCAACTAGATGGGGGCACGGTGTCAACGATGCTTCCAGCACTAACCCGGACTTTTGGCTTGAGTTCAGTGAATTCATCCTGGGTTGCAGGCATTTATACATTGGGACTAGTGATCGGTACACCAATCGCTTCTAATTTATCAGATATTTATGGCGCAAAAAAAATATTTATGGGTGAACTAGGTATTTGGTTCCTGGGTGCTCTATTAACCGGTATTGCGCCAACATACGGTTTATTCCTACTAGGTCGTTTTATTCTGGCTTTAGGGGATTGTGGCATTATTGTATTATCCATCAATCTCATGTTACATACGGCTGGACATCAACGCCAAGGCCGTAAAGTCTCTGTTGTTGGTGTTGTTTCAGGTTTAGCTTCAATCTTCGCCCCTATTTTTGTAGGGTTAACGCTGGCCTTTACAGGTAACTGGCGTGCCTTTTATTATAGTTTATTGCCATTTATTGCTATTTTATTCCTATTAGTATGGCGGATTTTAGATAACGAAGTGAAAGAAGAACAGTGGCAAACTGATTTTCCAGGTCTAACCGCCTTTACAATCTTTATCACCTCATTCATGCTCTTCCTGACATTTATTCAACAATTCAACACTTATAAGTATCTCATCTTTGCTCTAATAGTAGTTGCAGCAATTAGCCTGTGGACCTTCATCAGAGTTGAACGCAATATTGCACCTAATAAGATGCCATTTTTACCAATTAATTTATTGAAGAAACCCGCATATAGTTTAACGCTGTTATTAGGTTTACTCGGCGGTACACTTTTCGCCGTATTCATCTACATTCCTACCTATGTTCATACTGTTTTCCATCTACCAATGCGTCTATCAGGGATGACTCTAGTTGTCACCGGGTTGGGGAGTGTGATCGGTTCTTGGATCGGTGGCCTAATGGTCGATAAACTAGGTAATAAAAGAACATTAATTATTTCGGCCGCTTCAATTGGCTTATCCGGTCTTTTAATTATTTTTGGTCTAAGCCAATTACGCCTCTTCACAATATTCTCCTTCATCCTCGGCCTTGGTTTAGGTAGCTTCATGTCTGCACCATTGCAAGTTATTGCCGGTCGGATGGCTGGTAAGGGGAATCGTGTCCAAGCAATCGGCGGCCTATCCACCACCAAAAAAATTGGTGCCACCGTTGCACCAATTGTCTACGCCTCCGTTATTCAATTAAATGTGAATAATGGCCACATGGGTATTCAAGTTTATCGTGGTATTTTTGTCCTATTAGTAGTGATTGCAGTGATCAGCATCATTGTTACTAGTTTAATTCCCTTTACGAAAGAAGAAAATCTATGAGTAATAAAAAAGCAGTTCTATTAATGTCCTATGGTACACCCTATGAAATTAGCGATATTATGGGCTATTACACCAATATTCGCAACCATCACGAGCCACCAAAGCCATTGTATGATGAATTGGTAAGCCGTTATAAAGCCATTGGCGGGACTTCACCGTTAGCTAAGATTTCTGACGCCCAGGCGAAAGGATTGCAAGCACAATTAGATCAAGAGTTCCCCGGTGAATATCAAGTTTTTGTCGGTTATAAATATATTCATCCATTTATTCAAGATGCAGTTAAAGATATTTTAGCCGCTGGGATTAAAACTATTTACGGTATTCCTTTGGCACCGCACTACTCAGCTTTTAACACGGGTGACTATCATGCCCGAGCTAAGGAAGTGTTGGTTAACCATGGAGATGTAACCTATGTTGAAGCAAAGAGCTGGTGGCAAAATGATGATTTGATTCATTTTTGGAGTGATCAATTGGTAGCATTGAAACCACAAATCGACCAGCCTGATACTAAAGTCATTCTCAGTGCCCATAGTTTACCAATGAGTATCATTGATGGGGGTGACAGTTATCGTGATGAAGTTGAAGCAAATATGCGTACCGTGGTTAAAACTGCTGGATTAACGCCAGATCAATATACCATTGCTTGGCAAAGTGCTGGTCGGACAGAACAGAAATGGATCGGACCAGATTTTGTTACAGTGGCACAAAACTTAATTGAACAGGATAATATCAAACATATTATTTCCGCATCCGTTGGTTTCATCAATGATAATCTAGAGATTCTATATGATGTGGATATTGAATTAAAGCAGGCTATTGAAACTAAGGGTGGCAAATTAACCCGACTACAAATGCCTAATGACGATCCTAAGTTGATCAGCGCCCTAAAAGCAGAAGTACTTAAATTAGCAAAAGCATAAGCAAAAAGAGCCTGGACATTAACGTCCAGGCTCTTTTTATCTATAGATGATTATGGGAGGATAATCAATCAGATAGGGGATGAAATTAATTTAATACTTGAACTGTTGCGGAAGTGACACCATAGCTTGGGATTGAGCTATTAGGCATAGCAACGTCCAATTGTTGTGGGTTACTGTATGCTGACCGCATTATTGAATTTGCAGATGGTAAAATTCAGCAAGATACGCGGCCATTTAACGGGAATGGCAGTACCACACGTTTTCGTTTGAAACGAACGAAAATGAGTTTTTTCACCGCATTAAAGTTATCTTTTAATAATATTCGAACCAAAAAGGGGCGTACTTTTTTGACCATGTTTGCGTCTAGCATTGGTATTATTGGTATTGCGGTGGTTCTAGCACTGTCAAATGGGTTCCAAAGACAAATCGATCAGACCCAGAAGGAGACTCTATCTCAATTTCCAGTGACTATTAGTCAAGTGGGACAGGATGGCTCCGGGCAGCAGCAAAATTTAAAACAAGAATTTTCCAAAAGTAATTCGGTTACAGCCGCTACTAGTGCAGCTGAAAAAGCTCAGCATGAAAATAAATTGACGTCAAATTATCTTGACTATGTGGATAAAATTAGTCCTTCGCTCACTAAAAATATTAGTAAGACCTATGCCACTGGACTTAATTTGATTAGAAGTGTTAACGGTAAATATCAGGCTGTTAAATTTTCAAATACCAAACAAAGTGGTCAAGCCGATTTTGCGACCTTAATGGCTCAAACTACAGGTGTAGGTGGTTCTGTATATCCCATTGACCGGAATGGCGGTCAAAGTTTTTTAAAGTCTAACTATAAATTATTGTCTGGGGCTTATCCTGATAAACCGACAGATGTTGTGATGGTCGTTAATCGAGATAATTCAATTAATATCAATGCTCTCCGTAATTTAGGAATTTCTGTTAAAGAAAATAAAAAGTTTACCTTTGATCAATTAATTGGGACGACGATGCAATTAGTTAGTAACGATGATTTTTATCAATCCCTACCGACGGGTAATTTTTTACCAGGAAATGACTATCAAAAAATGTCTCAAGCCAATAAAACCAAGACGTTAAAAGTGGTCGGAATTTTGCGAGTTAAGTCTAAAAATAGCGATGGTATTTTAGCTAGTGGGATTGCTTATAGTGATCGGTTGACTAAACAAGTTATGGAAGATAATCGCGATTCGGCTATTGTCAAGGCACAAAAGAACAGTAATCGTAATGTCATGACCAATCAAGAGTTATCAGCAGAAGCCAAGCCGCAGATGTTAGCCATGATTGGTGGCAATGCTGTACCAACTAGTATTCAGATTTATCCTTCAAGCTTTAAAGATAAAGATCAAATCTTGAGCTATTTAGATAAATATAATAAAGGTAAAAGTAAGGTCAATAAGGTGGTTTATACTGATCTTGCAGGGAATGTTTCTAATTTAACCGGTGGCTTGATGGATGCGATCACTTATGTGTTAGTGGCCTTTGCAGGCATTTCGTTAATCACAAGCATGATCATGATTGCCATCATTACCTATACTTCGGTACTGGAGCGGACTAAAGAGATCGGTGTTTTAAAAGCTTTAGGTGCAAGAAAAAGGGATATTACCCGGGTATTTGACGCTGAAACAACTATACTAGGTTTTGGTTCAGGTATTTTAGGTGTCTTAATTGCGTGGTTATTGACTTTTCCAGCAAATATTATTTTGGAGAAAATTACCGGCTTAAGTGGCGTAGCCGCCCTTAATCTCATGCATGGGGTAATTTTAATTCTGATCAGCACAGCATTAACCGTCTTGGGTGGCCATGTGCCTGCTAGAATGGCAGCTAAAAAGGATGCTGCCATTGCCCTAAGGTCAGAATAAAACAGCAACCAACGTAATTTTCTATTTACATTTAAGCTAAAATTCTATACGCCGGATTTAAAATTGAAGTGCAACACCTAAATGACTAGACCAAAAAGGCCATGAAGACCTATTCTTATAGTTACCACAACAAATAAGAAAAGAGATGTCTTCATGACCCTTAACCA